>NZ_JBTMWZ010000002.1:0-5535 GCF_054489265.1 Chryseobacterium sp. A321
TGGGCAAGGCAGTCTAAGCCACATTACGAATTTGCATTCATGCGATATGGATAATTCTCAACTTTAAAATAATTTTTACTATTAATTGTCAAAATTATATTAACTTTATAAAAAAAAATTAATAAAAATAGATTAGGTGTGAGTGAGTTCATAATTGCGATTGTAACAATTACGTTCTGAAAATATTTTCCAGCATTTATATTTCAGTAACACTCTAGTACCTTCTTGAGAATTAATAATAACCTTGAAAAACAATCACAATGAATTCATTTGCTTTACAATACATCAAAAAGTTCGTCTATCCTTTTATAATTGTTTGTATGGTAATTCCTGGTCAATTCCAAACTCAAACAAGACCACTGCCCAAAACTTTATTTTCACCCAACATATCAAGCTTAGGCCAATATAGTGATGTTCCAACTGATTTATCGACTGGAAAAGCAAACGTAGCTATTGATTTGTATCAATTCAATGAAAGCAATATTCCTTTGGAAATTAAGTTAAGATATGATACAGGAGGAGTTCGTGTTGGTGATGTTTCAGGTTGGGTAGGTCAAAATTGGACCCTTGAAGCGGGAGGAGTGATCACTAGAGTTGTTCGCGGATCAAGTTTCGACGAAAAGTTCACTGCTGATATCCCTAACGGAGCCTCACATTGGGGAAATGCAAGCGGCTACTTCTATTACACTTCAGCTTTGAACACGACACAGTGGAATAATCCAACTTATATGAAAAGTACCATTCGAGCAGGTGGGCAAACAAATGGTGCCAAACCAGCGGTGGATCTAGAACCTGATCTTTTCATTTTCAATTTTATGGGATATAGTGGAAAGTTTTTTCTCGGATCCGATGGGGAATGGAAAGTCTCTTCTTCGGATAACCTTAAAATCGATATTCAGATGAGCGATAAAGTTGTGCCAATGGACTTTCCAGCCACGAACAACTTTAATCAGCGACTTTTTCCGAAAGTATTGAATAAAATAACGATTACGGACGACAAAGGAAACCGATTCGTTTTTGGAGGAAAACATTCTGCGATCGAATACAACTTTCCTGACTTTTTCAACCAACTAGTAAATCCTGTGGTTTCAAGTGCGTGGCACTTGTCAGAGGTTTTTAATCGTCAGGGTGAACTAATCTATTCATTCAATTATGAACAAGGAGATTATTCTGCCATGTTTTATCCTACAAATTCATTTAGCAATTTTTCAAAGACTTTTCAAGGGGATATTTTTAATCCCAGTCTCGGGTGTACTTATGGCACCGCTTTTTCAAACAAAGTCAGAGCTAAAGGACAGTTAATTATTCCCACCTTTTTAAAATCAATTAAAACGCGAGCACAAAAAGAAGTTATTTTAACTTCCACCAATTCAAACGCTTTAAAATACCAATTCAATAGTGGAGATGTGCCAATCGACAACGTGATGCGAGATGTAGATGATATACTGGTGGCCAGTTCTCCAAATGGTGCTGCCGTTGAAGATGCAATGTTTTACTATTCTAAACGGTTATTAAATGGTGTGACACCAAATCCCGAAATTTCTACGGCTACGTGGAGCACATATTTCAATTCGTTAAAATGGAAAAAATTAGATCGCATTCAAGTAAAAAGCAGCAAAGGAGAAATTATAAAAAGGATAGACTTCTCTTATAACAACATACCTAATTCAAGGTTGAAATTGGAAATGTTAACAGTTGATTTGGAAGAAAAGTACGCCTTCAGATATAATGAATTTGAGGATCTACCAAGGTATTTATCAAGTAATATTGACCATTTTGGATATTTTAAATCTACTCCGTTCACCTTAGACTACAATCATCCGGAATTACATGAAGCATCACGAGCAACAGATCCCAATCGCGTTGGTTACGGTAGTCTCGCCTCAATACGATTTCCTATGGGTGGCTATAGGCTTTTCACATACGAACCGCATACCTACTCCAATTCAGTAAATCATCATGGAACTCTAGTGCCAGACCAGGGAGTTATAGGTGGCTTACGCATTAGAAAAATAATTGACCTTACTGAAGATTTACAAAAAACGGAAAGAGAATTTCAGTATACGGTTTCAATTGATTCTCCGATTTCTTCTGGCATTCTACTCCAAAAAAATGTGTATTATATTAAGAACTACTTAATTCCAAGCGAAAACAATGTACCTTATTATGAAACTAATTTCAATATAAGTAGCGTAATTCCATTGTCAAATTCACTTGGCCCAAACATTCAATATAGTTCTGTTATTGAAAAAAGAGCAAACCAAGGTTATTTTCTCTTTAATTATACGACTTATGCGGATTTTCCTGATGCCGGAAATAGCGGTCAACTTGGCCAAGAAGTATCAGTTTTTGAACCACATAATGACTATTCTTATAAGCGAAGCTTATTGAAATCAAAGAAAACTTATAATTCAGTAAATCTTCTTCTTGAAGAAGACCTATACAATTATGCAGAAACAGTCCCAAAAAGTGTAAGAGCATTAAGTTTTAAATACTTTCTCGTTTGTCCAATTTCTTCAGGGCAAGCTCAAGAATACCTAATAGCAGGGAATGCATATGAAATGTTTTTTTCGGATTACAACCTTATCTCAATAGATAAACGTGTGCATCATGGTTCTGAATCTATCAACTTCACCAACACCTATAATTATCAAGATTTAGGCACTTTTGGAGATCAACTTTTAAGGCAAGAACGAAGACAAAATAGTGATGGGCAGTGGGATCAAAACAATTATTTATATGTTAATGATCATAGCAATGTTCAACCTTATACCTTCTTAAACTCAAAACGTGTATTTGCTATAACAGATATCTCAAAATCAAAGAATCAATTTGTAGCATACAAACAAAAAACAAATTATGGTACTGCTTCCGTCTTAAATGAAAATGGAACTTTTGGCGAAGACATATATCCAATTGCCGAACTTTCTGCAAAAGGTGAGAACCCATATGTAAGTAAAATATGGTACGATTGGTACGACTCTTATGGTAATCTAATTAAGTCCCACAATGAATCAGGTCAATATCTTTACACTTTTTACGGCTATAAAAGTAGATTTCCAATCGTCCAAATTCAAGGACTACAAATAGCGAATGAAGGTAGTCTTATTATACAAGTAAATAATCTAAAATCCATGTTAATTAATGGTGGTACGTCTACTCAAATTGAAAGTCTTCAGAATTCCATTCGGAAGGGGTTCCCAACTCATAAAATGATTTTCAACACCTTTGATGAAGATTTTGAAGTTACAAGCAGCGCAATGTTTCAAAATGGAGAAACGGAATATTATGAGTACGATCAGAAAGGCCGACTAACTTTAGTGGAGGATTTTGATAAAGTCCCCACAAAGAAAATTAATTATCAAATTTCAAGTCGCCAGCCCGAACCCATTTACATGAACCAAACTAAGTCTGCAAAATATGCTAGGCAAAATTGCCCTATGAATTTCTACGGCACTACAGTGAACTATATCGTTGAACAAGGAAAACATTTTTCATTTGAAAGTTTAAATGATGCAAATTCTAAAGCGCAGACTGATTTGTATCAAAACGGGCAGGATTATGCCAATGCGAATGGCACATGTGTAAGTTTCAACTGTAGCATAAGTGGAATGACTAGTTATCCACCGTATAATTACGGTTCTATCTCTATCTTAAGTGCAAATTTAACATACAGGGTGCAAGTGGGCTTTACAACAGGAACTGGATTGCCTTGGCAAACGACAGGTGTCGTGATCGCCAGAATTAATGGCACTTGTCGTCCCTCCGTTGTGAGAAACTCGTCTGCCTATAGTAAAGGGATTTGGACAATTACAATTACACCCGATGGGTATATCAGAGCGAAATTGGCAAGCACAGGAAGTGGAGCACCAACAATAGCTGATAATTTACCAATCGATCTCGATTTTCAATTCCCAAGCAATTAGAATTATGAAAAATATCCAGACTATACTTCTATTCCTTTTCGCTTTTATGCCTGCATTGGTGGATGCCCAGTTTGTTAATTTTGAAAAATCGTTCAATTGGAATGTTTTCACTGAACTTAATATTGGAGGCGGAGGAAGTGTGAAATTAACCGTTGACAATAACATTCTATCCTTAAATTTCAATGCTGGTTTCGCTACATCGAAATTGAAATCAGGATTTGTTACAAATACAACATATCCAGGTATTTTGCCTGATACTGAAATTCCTATTCCGTCAAACCATTTTTTTAGCGATAAAGGGTACCGTTTTTACATTGAAAATAATGCTATTTACATTCTATGGACAAATCCAGTTGCTTTGTCAAGTTTTAGTGGGACTTTAAGCATTAATTTGAATGCCCCCCAACCAATACCTCAGCCTGATCCGGGCGAGTATGATGCATTTTCACAAAACTTTATCCAAATTACAGACTATTTAAGCCCTCTAGGCGAAACTTCAGAAAAACGTGTCTCTATCGTCTATTTCGATGGATTAGGAAGAGAGCTGCAAAGGATACAAAAGAAGCAAACACCAAGTCAAAAGGACCTTGTTACACCTATCGAATATGATGCATACGGAAGACAAGCTAAAGATCATTTACCCATACCTACCGATAGAAATACGGGACTACGAGTAAATCCTCAAAAATTAGCCCTTGCATCAAATGTTACCTATGGGAATGAACCAGCCTTTTATGAGAGAGGATACGAGGACTCCCCTCGAGACCTAGTGATTATTACAGGATCTCCAGGTAACACTTGGAAAATTGGAGGTGGACATGAAAAAAGATTTGCCTACGAGCATAATGAATTATCAGATGCAGTAAAAAGTTTTAAAATAACCAGTTCTCAAGCCACAGACATATATTTGTCGAATTTGTCTTTTAACGGCTTCTATCCAGTAGGGGCTTTACAAAAAGTAGTAACAAAAGATGAAAATTGGAGTCCGATTCAACCATTAAAACACATAGTAATCACATTTTTAGATAAGGCGGGCAGACTACATTTAAAGCGAGAGTATAGTACTACTGTACCAATGGATACCTATTATCTTTATGACGAATTCGGGAATCTTACTTTCGTTATACCTCCCAAAGCATCAGAATTAACCAAATCACAAGTCACTGGAACCTTTTCCCAAGCCATCCTCGATGAACTAATTTACCATCATTATTACGATACAAGAGACCGTCTAGTGGAACAGAAAATGCCGGGTCAAGGAACAAAGTATTTTATATACGATTTGCAGAACCGCCTTATTATGACCCAAGATTCCAATCAGAAGGCACTAGGGCTTTGGTTTTTTAATAAATTTGATTCTGATTCTCGTTTGGTCTATTCTGGTTTTACAAATAGTGGTAGCAACACAAGAGTACAAGTTCAGAATGCAGCCAACGCAGCCTTATCGCAAGGGGATCAAGTGGAGAGGGTATCAAGCACACCTTTATTGTCTAATGGTTTCTCTGTTTACTATACGAATACCGTATTTCCAACTAACATATATTCACTGCTATCAGTCAATTACTTTGATACATATCCACCAGGTACGCCAACTGTTCCGAGTGTTATT
>NZ_JBTMWZ010000003.1:0-1407 GCF_054489265.1 Chryseobacterium sp. A321
CAAGGTCAATCAAGACTATTAGATACGCAATTGGCAGAGCGTTCGACCACAGGATTTTTAACTGCCTCTCAAGTACGAGAAATAAATTCTGAAGCTTGGACCTCCACTTATTATTTCTATGATCAGAAAGGGCGCCCTATAAACGAATACAAAACTAGAGCCCTAGGAGGATATACAAACCAGCAGTACAAATTGGATTTTACTGGACTTAAAGTAAAAGAAGAAATAAGGCATAAGCGAGGAGTTTCTGATCCTGAGACCTTGGTCTCTTACGATTTCTACTACGACCATGCGAAGCGATTGATTTCCAGTAGTCAGAAAGTGAATTCCGGGGTCGATTCATTGTATTCGATTTATTCATATGACAATCTTTCTAGACTCGTTAGTTTATCATTTGGGGATGAGGCGATTGAGGCGACAAATTACAAATACAACATACGGGGTTCACTTTTGGGGATAAATCTAAATAGCAATTCTCAATTGGATACCTTGAAACTATTTAGCCAACGCCTTTATTACGATACTTTGGATGCTAATTTTAATGGAGTTCGAAATTACAATGGAAATATCTCACAAACTTCATGGCACACGAATTTCAGTATAAGTAAGAATAGCATACGAAACTATTCCTATTCGTATGACGGGGTAAATCGATTGGTCTCATCGCAGTACCAAAGTACGGGATCTGATGCAGGCTTTTACAATGAGCAGCAGACCTACGATGCAAATGGGAACCTCAATACATTAACCCGAAACGCTCCACCCCCAACAGGTACTTCACCCTTACTGATCGATCAATTGACATACAGCTATACTGGCAATCGATTAACCAAGGTTCTTGATCAAAGTAGCCAAATGAAAGGGTACCCTCTAGGAGGGGGTCAAATAAACTACGATGCGAATGGCAATATGACCACGCATCCTGACCGAGGAATCACAGCAATTCAATATAATTATTTGAATTTACCTTCCCAAATCACCCAAGACGGAGCAAGTTTAAGTTACTCCTACTTAGCGAGCGGCGAAAAGGTTAAATTCATTTCACCCACGAGCACAAGAGAGTATCTCGATGGATTTCATTATGTAAATGGTATCCTGAAATTCTTCCAAACAGACCAAGGGTATTATGATTTTGATAAAAATGCATATATTTACAATCAGCTCGATCATTTAGGAAATGTTCGACTGAGTTATTGGAAGAATCCAACGGGGGTCATTGAGGTTTTGCAGGAATTAAATTATTATCCATTCGGATTAACATTTGACGAGAATAATCTAGGAAATATTGCTTCGTCCGATTATAATTATAAGTACAACGGTAAGGAACTACAGGTAACAGGAATGTATGACTACGGCGCACGTTTTTACATGCCGGATCTAGGAAGATGGAGTGTTGTGGATCCGCTG